>NZ_JACOQK010000002.1 GCF_014297275.1 Clostridium facile | reverse complement strand
CGGCAGGGCGCAAAAGCACTTTCATACTGCCAGCCCCGAAGGGGCGGCGGTGTGAAAGTGCTTTTGCGTTACTTTCTCACAAGAAAGTAACAAAGAGGTTGTGGACTGCGGCCAGTTATGGTAAAATAGGAGTAGTAGGATATAGGCTTTTGCAGGAAAGGGACGGGTGATTTTATAGGCACAACCATTTCGGGAATGACGGGCCGGGGAAGTATCCGGCACAACAACAGGAGCTTTTCAGCGGCGAATGTAGACCGAAGCAGGTCGGGGCAGAATGTCACCTTTTGCAACGAGGATTTGAAAAAGGTGTACCACGAACTTTTCGATGAAGCCCTGGCCGCCTACAATGCCAAAAAGAAAAAGACCAGGGACAAGATACCAGACTACTATGAGCATATCCGGCAGAGCAAGCAGGAGAAGCTATTTCACGAGGCTATCTTTCAGATCGGCAACTTGACGGACTGCGGGTGCGGCTCCCCTGGAGGGGAACGGGCGGCGGCAGCTCTCAAAGAATTTGCAGAGTCCTTCCAGGAGCGCAATCCTCATCTGCGGGTGTTCAATATGGTGCTGCACATGGACGAGGCCACGCCCCACCTCCATGTGGACTTCGTGCCGGTGGCAACGGAGCAGAGCCGGGGCCTCTCAACGAGGGTATCAATGAAACAAGCGTTAAAGCAGCAAGGATTTGAGGGGCTTGGCCGGAAGCAGACGGAATGGAAAGCCTGGATGGAACGGGAGAAAGAAGCCCTAACGGAAATCGCCCAGGCGCACGAGTTTGAGATCATCAGCCTGGGCGGTGGCCGCCCTCATATGGAGCTGCCAGAGTACAGGGCAGCGGCCCAGCGGCTTGAAGCTGTCCAGGAACAGGTGATAGCGGCAGAGCAGGAGATCGCGGCCTTGGAAAAGCAGAGAAAGGCCCTGCAAGGGAATGTGAAGCTGCTGAAAGCGGTGGAGAAGGTCAAGCCCGATCTGGACGCGATACAACCAGAAAAGACGCTGACAGGGGCCGTCAAGGGTGTGACGGTGGAGCAGGTGAAGGAGCTGAAGGCGGCGGTGATCCGGGGTGCGGCGGCAGAGCAGAAGGTGCGGGAGCTGAAGGTAGAAAACCAACAGCTTCAGCAGAAAATCCCCTCGATGAAAGAAAAGCTGAAGGAGGCCCAGGAGCGGAAGCGGCTTGAAAATGAAAACCGGCAGCTCAAAGTGCAGGTCGAATACCTGGAAAAAGATTTGAGCTGGGAGCGTGGGATTTCGGCGCGGCTCCAGGAAGGGATCGGGGCGGTGCTGGACTTTCTGGATCAGCACTTGCCGGAGCAGTTCCGGCCCCTGGTCGAAAAGGCGCGGGAGCTGCTACCTGTGCCAGAGGTGCAGCAGCCGGAAAGAGAGCAGGAACGGGGCCACACCTGGGGCGGTATGGAGTTGTAAAAGAAGCCTGTCCGGGGGCCTTGCAAGAGCCGCCCGGACAGGCTATAATAACAGTAAAAATAGGGAATAAAATGTATTGATAATATATGCCCCCCTGTGGGTATAGGGGATAGCAGGGAGTTAGTGTGTCGTAAAATAGGGAATAAAATGTATTGATAATATATGCCCCCCTATGGTCTTTAGGCCAGGATAAATAATAAAAATATTTTCTCTCGGACAGGGAGAAAGTCGGAGGGGGTTATGGGGGTGAGCGGCGGGGTGTGGGAATGTGGTAAACCTGAAAGGTTTTCCATCATTTCCATGCCCCAGAGCGAGGGGGAAAAGGGGGAGGTGACTTTCTCTTTAAGGCCCCGAAGGGGCCGCTCTTTGGCTCCCCCTTTTCCCCCTATGGGTTTGCAGAATGTACGAAAAGAGGTGTAAGGAATGGCGGATCAGCAAGTAGCACTGGAACGGCTGCGGGAACTTTACAGGGAAAAGAACGAGCATTTAGAGAAGTTTTTAGAGCCGGTGGAGCCGTATGAGTTTTATCGTGAGATCTTCCCGGAAGGATCTTTCGAGAGGAAGGGCCATTTTGAGGACAGGAAGGGAAACGGGATCGCGGTGACAGTGGCCAAAAGTGAGGTTGACAAGGCAACCGGGATTGCCCTGCAGATCGAGGGGGACGGTAAAGCGAAACGATGTACCGTCACTGACGAGCTGGACGAGCTGCGGGAGCTGCAAGACACCGATTTCACGATTATGTCCCCGATCTCCTATTTTGGACGGCGGCGGTGCGGCAAAAATGCCCGGTATCTCTATGCCCTGGTCTTTGACTTGGATGGGGTGGGTATGCCCCAGCTCCGGGACACGCTGCACCAGATGAACAAGGATATTCTGCCCCAGGCAACCTTTGTTGTAAACAGCGGGACAGGGCTTCACCTGTATTATGTGCTGAAAGAGCCGGTGCCTATGTACCCGTACAACCAGAAATGCTTGAAAGAGCTGAAATATTCCCTCACCCGGCAGATTTGGAATAAGTTTACCTCCACCATCAAGGAGCCGCAAATGCAGGGGATTTTGCAGGGCTTTCGGGTGGTCGGCTCTGGCTCGAAGCTGGGGCGTGAGTACCCTGTGAGGGCGTTCCGGCTCGGCGGGCCGGTGGAGCTGGCGCGGCTGCTTGATTATATCCCGGACAGCAACGGGGAACAGCAGCGGCTTGAGGGGCTTATGAGAAAGAGCCGACTGTCGCTGGCCGAGGCGAAAGAGAAGTACCCGGATTGGTATGAGCGGCGGATCATCAAGAAGGAGCGGCGGGGCCGCTGGACGGTCAAGCGTGACCTTTACGACTGGTGGCTGCACCGGATCGCCGATGAAATCCGGGTGGGCCATCGTTTCTATGGCATTATGACGCTGGCGATTTATGCGAAGAAATGCGGGATAGACGAGGACGAGCTGCGCCGGGACGCTTTCGCGTTGCTTCGGCCCTACGATGATATGAGCGTGGAGGATATAAACCGCTTTACAAAAGATGATGTGGTGTGCGCCCTTGAGATGTTCAACGAGGACTATGTGACATTCCCCAGGGACGATATAGCGAAGCTCTCCGGCCTGACTATGCCTGTCAATAAGCGGAACTGGCGCAAACAGCCAGTACATTTGCAGGGCGCGAGAGCAATCCAGGAGATTAACGATAAGGCCAATGGTACGAATTGGAGAGAAGGGAATGGGCGGCCAAAAGGCAGCGGAACGGCCCAGGCGCGGGTTTATGAATGGCGGCAGCAGCACCCGGAGGGACGCAAGGCCGACTGTCACCGGGAAACTGGCCTTGATCCGAAAACCGTCCGTAAGTGGTGGGATTGCCCGCCGCCAGCGGTGCGCTTTGAAAATGGGCATATAACGGTGCGGGTGTCCCCTTCCCAGGAGTTGAGCGATTGGCTCCTGGACGCGCTACACGATGGGGGCCAGGAATAAGGCCCAGAAAGGCCCCTGTTACGCTTTAGAAGCCGTTTTCAGCCCTCCGAGGGTAAAATACCGGCCCCCTCTCTACTGCGCCCAGAAAGCCGCATAAATCAAGGCTTTTTTGCCCTCTAAATGCGAACATACCAGGGTAGAAGTTTAAGGGCCAGTGCTTGGGTAAACGGCCAGGAATATATATTGACATTGTAAATAAAAAGTTATACAATGGATATAATAAGAGTGAAAGGAGTTGCTACCTATGGCAAATACAAATATTAACATTCGTATGGACGCAGACTTGAAGCGGCAGTTTGAGGCGTTCTGTGCTGATATGGGAATGACGATGACAACGGCGTTCAATGTTTTTGCGCGTAAGGCTGTGAGGGAGTATAGAATACCCTTTGAAATCAGCGGTGATGTACCGAACGCTGAAACCGTCGAAGCAATCAAGGAAGTAAAGAGAATGAAGGCCGATCCGAGCCTTGGCAAGACCTATTCCAATGTCGATCAGATGATGGAGGAGCTGCTTGCCGATGTATAACATAAGACCAACCACAAAGTTTCAGAAGGATTTGAAGCGCGTGAAAAAGCGCGGCTTTGATATTCCTTTGCTGACCGATATTATTAAAAAACTGGCTGCGGGGGAGCCGTTGCCGGAGAAAAACAGGGATCACCAACTTTCCGGGGACTATGCGGGGTGTCGTGAGTGCCACATTACGCCGGATTGGTTGCTGATCTACGAAGTGGACGGGGACGAGCTGATTTTATATCTCACCCGGACGGGATCGCATAGCGATTTATTTTAGGGGAAGGAGGAAAGGTCTATGAGCTGGGATAAAGAGAGGATCGCGCAGTTGCAGCTCCCCGATCTGGCAGACGATGATCCGCACCCTCGGCTGCTCCTGGAAGGGGACGGCATACACGCAGGGCAGGGTTTTACCGCCTTGTTTCCTGATGGCTGGCACGAGATTACCCTTGAAGTAGCCTGGGAGCCAACAGGCCCCGGCTGCTGGTACATATCTACGCCTGGGTTTGAGGGCGTGTGTCCTGTGGGCCTGTTCGTGAAGGTATGAAAACAATCCGGCAGATAGCGGACGAGATAGGGGTATCAAAGACAGCAGTAAATAAGCAAATCGCAAACCTGGGTTTGCGATCAGGTTTACGAAAAAACGGAAACCAGTTTGCGATTGATGAACACCAGGAAGCCTTGATAAAACAGGCTTTTTCTGAAAAATCGCAAACCGAAATCGAAAACCAATCGCAAACTAAAACGCAAACCGAAAACCACGAAGTTGGCGATTTAGTTTGCGTTTTACAGGCAACTATCGACACGCTGCAAGGGCAGCTTGAAGTAAAAGACCGGCAGATTGCAAAGCTGACTGAGGCCCTGGTAGCCGCCCAGCAGACAGCGGCAGCGGCCCAGGCACTCCACGCGGGAACAATGAAGCAACAGCTTCTTTCCGGGGAGAGTGGAGCGGATCAGCAGGAGCCGGAACAGAAAAAAAGCTGGTTTTCAAAAATTTTTGGTGGTAGATAGGAAACAAAAGGACATTTTTTTCGTCACTACAAGTAGGAAAGGCGGTGTGATACAATGAAGAAAATTGCTCTTATTTTATGTTTGGTATTAGTGGCGTCTTTTGTATTAAGTGGGTGTAACAACAGTGATAGTATCATTACTCTCGAAGATAGAGAAGTTGGAAAAATAGAAATACAATCAGGAAATACGGGAGAAACGGTAGAGGTCACCGAAGAAGAAGTAATTTCGCAAATTGCTGATATACTGTCATTAGAATTTGAAAAAGGTGAGAAAAGTAACGACAGTACAGGGTGGAGTTATTCAGTAAGGTGGTATGATACAGAAGGGAAACAGATAGACACTGTTGTAATAATGAATGATGGAACTATTGAGAAAGACGGATATTTTTGGAAAACATCTAAGGACAACATAGAACTATCTGTATTTGATGAATTAGTAACGAAGCATTCCTCCGAGCTGCCACTTGAATGGGACAAAATTCCTATGGTGATGGTGGATGGTAAACTCTACTACGATACGGGGAAAGAGAGTACCGTAAGTGCCCGTTGTGGAGTAATGGATGGGGAAATTACTTCGACGGTTGACGGTTCTGAGATACCGACAAAAGATAACCAATCCAATTTCGGGACGGGCTTTGAATATCAATACGGAGCCGACAATACCATAGAGATTTTTATGAACGAAAAATGGATTGTTTTTGAGCAAAGAGAAGGAACTGGAAATCAAGTCCGATTTGGTGATCGGATGGTAGATGCGGATGGTCTTTCGGAAGAAACGCTTGAATGGCTCGATTGGTATCTTAAAATTTTGTATAATAGGAATTGAAGTTAAATTAGATGCTAAAAATTTGTAATTAAGAAGGAGGGATTCGTCATGTTGGTATTCCAAATGCGTAATGTAGATAAAACATCTACTGTTTTGAAACAGACTAAAAACAGTGATTACGCAGATAAATAAATACGTTAGATTAATTCCTACCAGTGACTAATCTTATGACTTTTTAAACAGATAACTAAAATTACAAACAAATCGTTTAACTTCTGTATTTGTTTATAGATGTAATCACTTCAGGAGAGATTACATGAACAAAAATATAAAATATTCTCAAAACTTTTTAACGAGTGAAAAAGTACTCAACCAAATAATAAAACAATTGAATTTAAAAGAAACCGATACCGTTTACGAAATTGGAACAGGTAAAGGGCATTTAACGACGAAACTGGCTAAAATAAGTAAACAGGTAACGTCTATTGAATTAGACAGTCATCTATTCAACTTATCGTCAGAAAAATTAAAACTGAATACTCGTGTCACTTTAATTCACCAAGATATTCTACAGTTTCAATTCCCTAACAAACAGAGGTATAAAATTGTTGGGAATATTCCTTACCATTTAAGCACACAAATTATTAAAAAAGTGGTTTTTGAAAGCCGTGCGTCTGACATCTATCTGATTGTTGAAGAAGGATTCTACAAGCGTACCTTGGATATTCACCGAACACTAGGGTTGCTCTTGCACACTCAAGTCTCGATTCAGCAATTGCTTAAGCTGCCAGCGGAATGCTTTCATCCTAAACCAAAAGTAAACAGTGTCTTAATAAAACTTACCCGCCATACCACAGATGTTCCAGATAAATATTGGAAGCTATATACGTACTTTGTTTCAAAATGGGTCAATCGAGAATATCGTCAACTGTTTACTAAAAATCAGTTTCATCAAGCAATGAAACACGCCAAAGTAAACAATTTAAGTACCATTACTTATGAGCAAGTATTGTCTATTTTTAATAGTTATCTATTATTTAACGGGAGGAAATAATTCTATGAGTCGCTTTTTTAAATTTGGAAAGTTACACGTTACTAAAGGGAATGGAGATAAATTATTAGATATACTACTGACAGCTTCCAAGAAGCTAAAGAGGTCCCTAGCGCCTACGGGGAATTTGTATCGATAAGGGGTACAAATTCCCACTAAGCGCTCGGGACCCCTTGTAGGAAAATGTCCTAAGTGTGGCAACAATATTGTATTAAAAAAATCGTTTTATGGTTGTTCAAATTATCCTGAATGTAAGTTTACTTTATAATAGTTTGCCGGAAGAACAACAGTTAGCTATAAGTGCTGTGCCGCCAGATTTGCTTGAAGAAAGCGGTCTTGTAAAAACAGAGGACGCAGAGGTTTCTGCACAGGAAGATGAATTGTGTGGCTATCCTCTTGCACCAGAAGAAGTAGAGTGACAACAGAAGTTCTTGGAGACAGTTGTGAGGCTGCCTCTTTTAGCCCC